>DASYSS010000021.1 GCA_036003045.1 Gemmatimonadaceae bacterium | reverse complement strand
TCGGCCACCGCCTACCATGCGGGCCTCGACGATGCGCATCGGCACGAGGTGCAGGACAGCTTCATGAACGAGGACGTCCGTGCCATTGTGGCGACGAACGCCTTCGGCATGGGGATCGACAAGCCTAACGTGCGGCTCGTCGTCCATCACGCCATGCCCGGTACCCTTGAGGCGTATTACCAGGAGGCCGGCCGAGCGGGGCGCGATGGACTCCACTCGGAGTGTGTGCTCCTCCACGCTTTTCCGGACCGCTTCACGCACGAGTTCTTCATCAAGGGCGCGTATCCGGAACGCGCCCTCGTCGAAGAGGTGTACGAGCTGCTGCGTCGCAACTCCGATGCGACCGGCACCGTCGACGCCGCGCCGGCCGATCTGGCGACGCGCCTCAAGACCAAAGCCGGTGAACGAGACGTCGAATCCGCGCTGAGGATTCTCGCGCAGGGCGGCGCCTATCGAGTCGAAGCGGAGTCGGGCGCGCGTGTGTTCGTACGGTTTCTCGCGACGCCGGAACGCATCAAGCGTGAGCTGGACCCCGGCTCGGCGTCGATGGAGCTAGGACTGTTGCGCGCGATGTGGCGGGTCGCCGGCGCCGCGCTCAACGAGGGCGCGCCGATCGACCTCGACGGACTTCCACCCGGATTCGGCGGCGGCTCGGGCGCGATGCCGATTCTCGACGCGCTCCAGTCGCGCCAGTTCTTGATGTGGAAGCGCGCGGGCTCGGGTGCATCGCTCGCCGCGCCCAAAAAGCCGCTCACGGCGTTTCGCATCGACTGGGCGACGATCGACCGCCGCCGCAAAGCGGATCTCCAGAAACTCGACATGATGCAGCAGTACGCGTACACCAAGGGGTGTCGCCGAGGACTCGTGCTGCGCTACTTCGGCGACCCGGCCGCGCGCGCCAGGTGCGCCGGCTGCGACAACTGCATGGGCACGAAGGTCATCGTCGAGTCCGGCGCGGCGCCGAGTCTGCGCGGAGGCGCCGACCGCAGGACCAAGCAACGTTCGGCGGATCGATCCCGCGAAACGTCCAGCCCCGACGAAGCCCCGACCCTTTCAGGCGCGGACGAGGCCCTCTTGGCCCGGCTCCGCGACCTCCGCCGCACGATTTCGCGGGAAGAACAAGTCCCCGCCTATGTAGTTTTCCCGGATAGGACCTTGGCCGAAATCGCCGTCCGGCGTCCGGCGGACGCGAGCGCGATGGCAAAGATTCGCGGCGTGGGTCCGGTCAAACTCGAGCGATACGGGGAACGATTCCTCGACATCGTTCGTTCGTCCGACGACACCGAAGCCGCTTAGCAAAGCCCGTCATGGATGACTCGCTGTATTTCTCCGAGCAGCACCTGGCGACTCGCGAAATGGTGCGCCAGTTCGCGCGCGATGAGGTCGCGCCGATCGCCGCCAAGTACGACGCGACCGCAAAGTTCCCCTGGGAAAGCATCCGCAAGATGGGAGAGCTGGGGTTGCTCGGCGTGCCGTGGCCGGAGGATTTGGGCGGGGCGGGGCTCGACATCCTGAGCTTCATGATCGTGATCCACGAGGTGGGCAAAGTGGACGCATCTCACGCGCTCACGATCTCCGCCCACACCACGCTCGGCACGTCGCCGATCGTGAAGTTCGGAACGCCCGAGCAGAAGCGTCGTTACGTACCGTTTCTCGCGTCGGGCAAGGTCATGGGCGGATTCGGACTCACCGAGCCCGAAGCCGGGAGCGATGCGGGCGGCACGCGCACGACCGCCGTTCGACGAGGCAACTGCTATCTGCTGAACGGCGTGAAGCGATTCATCACGCACGGCAGCGTCGGTGAGATCTTCGTCGTCACCGCCGTCACGGACCGCTCGGCTGGAACGCGCGGCATCAGCTCGTTCATCCTCACGAAGGAAACGTCGGATCTCGACGAGACCGCGAAGGTCGGTGTCGGACACGAGCCGTCGCTGATTCCGATGCCCGGCTTCCGCGCCGGCAAGAAGGAGGACAAGCTCGGCTGGCGCGCATCGGACACCGCCGAGTTGATCATGGAAGACGTCGAGGTTCCGATCGAGAACCGGCTCGGCGCCGAGAGCGAAGGCTTCATCAACTTCATGAAGACGCTCGACAACGGCCGAATCGGCATCGCCGCGCTGTCGCTCGGCATCGCGGAGGGAGCGCTGGAGCAGGCGACGCACTACACGAGCGTCCGCAAGCAGTTCGGCCAGCCGATCGTGAACTTCCAGGGCGTCCATTTCCAGCTCGCCGACATGGCGACCGAAATCGAGGCGGGAAAGCACCTGATGTACCACGCGGCCTGGCTCGCTCAGAACGGCAAGCCGTTCGGTAAGGAAGCGGCGATGGCGAAGCTCTTCTGCTCCGAGCTGGCGATGCGTGCGACGATCGCCGCGGTTCAGCTGCACGGCGGTTACGGGTACACGAAGGACTATCCGATCGAGCGGTTCATGCGCGACGCGAAGATCTGCGAGATCGGCGAGGGCACGTCGGAGATTCAGCGCATCGTCATCGCGCGGCAGCTGCTCCGCGAAACGCTCGGCGAGGCCGCGCCCGCCTTTTAGATCTGCGCGCTCGACTCTCTAACTTGTTGCGAAAACGGGAGTTCGCCGTTTACATTCCAGAACGGTGATATCTGTCGCGCTTTCTCCTGCGCTCGTTCCGTTCCGCGACTCGAAGCGGACGATGCGCATCCCGCGCCAGTCGGCGGCCAACGCGTCCTTGGCTCGTCTGCTGGCGTTCGTCCTGTTTCCGGTCCGTGGCCTAATTCGTTGGGCCGATCGCACATCCCTCCGCACCACGCTGAACGAGCCGGCCGCCGCTGCGCGTCCGGACACGGCGCACACGCCTCAGCCGGAGTCGATGTGGACGATCACCCGGAAAGCTCGGACATCCCATCCACGAGACGTCGCGTACGCCACACGGGCGACGCGGCACTCACCCCACAATTCGAAACGCCATCGCGCCGGTTCTGCCGAGTCGCCGGAACCTGGATCCGCGATGGGCACTGATGAAAAGAGAGATTTTGATCAACGCCAATCCGCGAGAAACGCGAGTTGCCATCCTCGAGGACGACCAGCTCGTTGAACTTCTGGTCGATCGCCCCGAAGCCCGCCGAATGGTCGGCGACATCTACCTCGGGCGCGTCGAAGCAGTACTACCGGGAATCCAAGCCGCCTTCGTCGACATAGGGACGGAGAAGAGCGCGTTTTTGCACGCGTCGGATTTGGTCTATCCCGACGCCGGCGGCGATGACGACGAAGACGAAGACGACGATTCGGACGACGAAGCCGAGACGCCCCGCGGAGGCGGTGGCCGCCGTCGTCACGAAACAGCACCCGCCATCCAGAACGTCCTCAAGCGCGGCCAGACGCTGATCGTCCAGGTCTCGAAAGAGCCGATCTCGACGAAAGGCCCGCGGGTCACGGCGCAGGTTTCCCTCGCCGGACGATTTCTGGTGTTCATGCCCTCCGCGGATCGCGTCGGCGTGAGCCGCAAGATCGGCGATCGCGAAACGCGAAAGCGGCTGCGATCGCAGGTCGAGGAAGTGCTGCCGAAGGACGCGGGAGGTGTCATCGTCCGCACCGTCGGCGAAGACGTCACCAAAGAGACGCTCGAACGCGAGCTGACGACGCTCATCGGGAACTGGAAGAAGATCAAGCGCAAGACGACGTTCGTGCGAGCGCCGGCGCTCGTGCACCGCGAGACGAGTCTCACGCGCGGACTGATGCGCGACGTCTTCAGCACGAAGGTCGAGCAGGTGACGGTGGACTCGAAGCAGGTCCACAACGAGATCCTGGAGTACCTGAAGGGAATCGCTCCGGAGCTCGTGGACCGCGTGAAGCTGTACGAGGATCAGACGCCGCTTTTCGACAAGGCGAACATCGAGCAGGAGCTTCGCGACCTGTTCAAGCGCCGCTGCGATCTTCCGTCGGGCGGGTACCTGATCATCGAGCCGACGGAAGCCTTGGTGTCGATCGACGTCAACTCGGGGCGATACACCGGCAAGAAGGATCCGGAAAAGACGATTCTCCGAACGAACCTCGAGGCCGCGCGCGAGGTGGCCCGCCAAGCGCGTCTGCGAGACTTGGGCGGCATCATCGTCTGCGACTTCATCGACATGGAGACGAAGTCGAGTCGCGACAAGGTGCTCCAGGAGCTCCGCGCGCACCTCGGCCGCGACCGCGCGCGCACGAAGGCGTTCGCCGTGAGCGACCTCGGACTGATCGAGATGACGCGGCAGCGCGTCCGCCAGAGTCACCTGCAGAACATGACCGACCCGTGCCCAACCTGTCACGGCACCGGCCGCGTCTTCACCGCCGAAACCATTGCCCGCCGCGTCGAACGCTCCGTCCGCCGCATCGGGCTCGAGGGACGCAAGGACCACCTGGTGATCCGACTTCACCCCGACGTCGCCATGTACGTGCTGGAGAACGAGCGAGACCTGCTCAAGCGGCTGGAAAAGGCCGTCGGCTTCGGGCTGGAGTTCCGCGACGACCCCCTGCTGAGGCCGGACGAGTTCAAGCTGGTGGTGAAGTCGGCGGGGAGGGACGTGACTGGGCAATATGCGGTCGCTTAGAGCGGCGACCGCAGTCGCGGGGTAATGGTGGGATCGGGAATGAAATGATGATGCGGTCTCCGGTCTCTGGTCACAGGTATCCGGAACTACCTAACGGCCAGGGATCAGATGACGGAGCGAGTGAGATCGTTCAAGGATTTGCGGGTGTGGCAGCAGGCACTGATCCTCGTCGACGCCTGCTATTCAATCACCAAGCGCTTCCCGAGTGATGAGCGGTTCGGGTTAGTCAGCCAGATCAGGCGCTCGGCCGTATCCATACCGACGAACATCGCCGAGGGACACGGGCGAACTGGCGCCCGCGAGTATCTCCGATTTCTGTCGATCGCTCGCGGCTCACTCCGCGAACTCGAGACGCTGTTACTCATCGCTTGCAGACAGGAGTTGCTCGCGACTGCCACACAGGTTGAGCTTCTCCGGCAAATCGACGATATCGCGCGGATGCTTCACGGGCTGACGCGCCGAATCGCGGCATCGACGCGCTCTGGAACGCCGACCGTCTCCAATCGACCGCCATCTCCGCCTGTTTCGCGCGATCCGGAAACCGGTGACCGGTGACCGGTGACTGAGTTGACACAACCAACGGCATTATCTAGCTTTACAGGCTCACCAGTTCCCAGATACATGGCCTACGCAATCATCAGAACCGGCGGCAAGCAGTTCCGTGTCGAACCCGGCCGCACCTACAAGATCCCCTCCCTCGAAGGCGAGGCGGGGGGCGCGATCGAATTCAACGACGTCCTTCTCGGTAACGACGGGAAGGCGGTGAAGACCGGCGTTCCTGCGCTCAAGGGCGCGAGCGTCACTGGCGAGATCGTTCGACACGGTCGCGGCGAGAAGATCGTCGTGTTCAAGCAGAAGCGCCGAAAGAACTACGCGCGCAAGCGCGGTCATCGTCAGGGATTCACCGAAGTTCGCATCAACGCCATCTCGCTCGGCTAGGGGAGCTCGCAATGGCACACAAGAAAGGCGTCGGCTCCTCGAGAAACGGCCGAGATTCCAATCCGAAGTACCGCGGCATCAAGAAGTACGGTGGCGAGCGCGTGAGCGCGGGGAACATCATCGTGCGGCAGTGCGGCACGAAGTGGCATCCCGGCAACAACGTCGGCCTCGGCACTGACTTCACGATCTTTGCGCTCATCGACGGCGTGGTGAAGTTCGAGCACAAGAGCCGGGCGCGGTACAAGGTTAGCGTATATCCCGCCACGGGCGACGCGTCGGTAGCGTAGGCCGGTGACCGGACCGGTCACCGGTGACCGGAAAGCGAGGTAGGAATGGCATTGCTCGACCGGCTGCGCCAGGAGCTGGATCGCGCGGGGCGCTCGGCGCAGCGCGCGCTCGATGAGGGACGGCTGCGCCTCGAACTGTACCGCGCGCGCCAGTCCGTCGATCGGTTCGCGCAGCGATTCGGTTACGCGGTCTACAATGCGCGCAAAGCCGGCGGTGAGTTGCCCGCCGACGATTACACCGCGCACATGAACAACATCACGGCCGCGGAATCCGAAGTCACGCGCCTCGAGACGCTCGTCGCCGAGGCCGCGAAAGGACGCAGAGAGCTGCTGAATCCCACGCCGGCGCCCCCGCCTTCGGGGCCCTAACAAAGCCGCGCACTAGACTGGATCCTCGCGTATCCAGTTTCAGAGATCAGCTTTGCGCCAACGGCCCCAACTCGAGGCCATCGAGTAGTCGGACGTCGTCCGTGCATATGCCGTCGACGCCGAGTCCGGCGAGCCGCCGCGCTTCCGTGGCGTCATTCACCGTCCAGGCGATCGTTCGCGCACCAAGGGCGCGCGTTCGCGCGACGAGGGCGGCGTCGATGAGCGAGTAGTGCGGCCAGACGTCGCGCGCGCCGATACGCCGGACCTCGACGTCCAGCTGTTCGGCGTTTCCTTCGAACAGGATGCCGCGCGGGACGTCTGGCGCGATGCTCTTGAAGCGCTCGATCGTGTCGTGGTCGAACGAATGCACAGCACAGTGGGCGGATGACCGCCCGATCACGTCGGCCACGGCCAGCTCGATCTGGAGGCCCTTGATCTCGACGTACACCGTCGCGCTCGCCGGAACCATGGCGAGAACTTCCGCGAGCGTCGGGATGGAAATCTGCGTCAGCAGGCGACTTGCGTCGACTTCCTGCCACGTCATCTCAGCGATCGCGCGACGCGGAATGCTGACCGGGAGCGCCAGGTCGGGGTCATGGTGAACGACGACGACCCCATCACACGTGGCGTGGACATCCAACTCGATGGCGTTCGCTCCCCGCTCGAACGCCCGCCCAAATGCGGCGAGCGTGTTCTCGGGAAGCTCGATGCGGGCGCCGCGATGGGCGATTCGTTCGATTGCCATTGTTCGTCTACTAGGAAACACCAGCCCGGCAGGCTTTGTTCGCCTCAGCCCGTCGAGGCCCGTCCCGAGCCGGGGACAGTCGCCAGCGAACCCTGCCGATCTGGACCTTAACGGCGCAAGGCCTGTGACGTCTACCGTTTGAACCGAATGAGCGACGCGGCGCGCGACGGCGGCCAGGACACCCGGAGAGACGCCGATGAGGGGCTGGACTCAGAGCTCATCGCTCGTTGGAAATCCGGTGACGAACGTGCGGCCAGCGCGTTGGTCGCTCGGCACGCGTCGGCGCTCGCTCGGTTCGCGGTGGCCTCGGGAGAACGAAACGAGGTCGACGAGTTGGTGCAAGACACGTTCGTGCGAGCGTTCAACTCGCTCGATGGTTTTCGAGGAGAGAGCTCGTTTCGCACGTGGCTGTTCACGATCGAGCGGCGTTTGCTGGTGGACCGGCGCCGGTCGGAAAAACGACGGCGAGACCGCGTCGAGATTCAGGAAGACGATGCGTCCACGGAGTACGATGCGCTCGACGGCGTGGTGGCGACGGAAACGGAGCGGCGGATGCGGAAGGCGGTGAGCCGGCTGTCGCCGACGCAGAAGGAGGTTTTTACGCTTCGGGTAGCGGAAGGGTTGTCGTACAAGGAGATTGCCGCGGCTGTCGGGACCACCGAAGGCGCGGCGCGGGTGCATTACCACAACGCGATGCGCGCTGTGAAGGAGTTTCTCGATGAGTGATTGTCCAAACGCCGACGTCCGGGACCTGTTGCCGGATCTGTTGCACGAGCGGCTCGACGCGCGTACCCGCGCGCGAGTCGTCGCGCACGTCGATGGCTGCGCGGACTGTCGCTCGGAGCTCGAGCTGCTGCGGTCCTTGCGGGGCTCGTTGGATCGCGAGACACCACGCGTCGACGTGGATCGCATTGTCGCGGCGCTGCCGAAGCCCGGCGCGGTTCGCCCAATGGAGCGGCGGCGCGGCTGGGGTGGGCGCGTCTTGAGCGATTGGCGCATCGCCGCGGCGGTGACGTTCATCGTCGCCGGCGGAACGTCGTTGGCGGTGATGCGCAACGCACGCGATGGCGGACGCGATTCAGCAACCACGCCGGCGGTGGGTCAGGTAAAGAGTGCCGCGACCGAATCGACCACGAACGTGCCGCCGTTGGTTCCGAGCGGCGGCGTTCGCTCGCCGGCACCAAACGCAACGAGGGCGTCCGTACCGGTCCAGCCGCGGCCTGTGAAACCGTCGGCTCCGGCGGTGCGGGACCGCGAGGAGATGGCATCGACCGACGACCAAGCGAGCGCTTTGACGAACAACCGGATCGGCGATCTCAACGAGCGACAGCTCAAATCGTTGCTCGACGCGATCGAGCACATGGACGCGACGCCGATCACCGAGCCGGAGCCGGTGACATTGCGTGTCGGCGGCCGAACGACGTCGCCGACGGGATTGTGAGAGTGGCCACGTGAGAACGATCGGACGTTTGCTGGTGATCGCATCGCTATCGGGAGTGGCGCTGATGCCGGCCGCCGGTTTCGCACAGGGCGGCGGCGGACGCGCCGTGCTCCCGCCGCCGCGTCGTCCGCGCGCCGCGCTGAAGGCCGAGCGTCAAGCCGAACGTCGTGACTCCGCGCAGCCGCCCGCCGAGCGCGTGGCGTTGCAGCGGCGCGTGCGTCAGGCGTGGATGGTCGCCGTGCGCAAGCAGCTCAATCTCAACGACCAGCAGATGCGCACGCTCAACCAGGTGAACTCGAAGTACGAGCGTCAGCGCGCCGACATTCAGCGCGACGAGCGGCAGGCGCGGCTCGGTCTCAGAGCGGCGATGCAAGACACAACCGGCATCGACCAAAACGCCGTCATCGAGCAGCACATGAATGTGCTGGTGCAGGCCCAGCGACGCCGCGCCGATCTATTCGAGGCCGAGCAGAAGGAGCTCGGCGGGTTTCTGACGCCGCTCCAGCGCGCGCGGTACACGGCCTTGCAGGAGCGTTTGACGCAGAACCTCCAGAAGCTCCGGCAGAATCAGCCGAACGCGCCCCCCCCCGATGGCCCGCCTCCGCCGGAGAATCCGGCCGAACGTTGAGAGGGCTTGGAGCCGCGACTACATTCGAGTCCCGGCCCGGGTGGCGGAATTGGTAGACGCAGGGGACTCAAAATCCCCCGGCCTTCGGGCCTTGCGGGTTCGAGTCCCGCCTTGGGCATGTAGTTACATCGCAGCGAGTTGCGGCTGCTCCATCGAGACCGACGCGCCTGCGTCGGTTTCGTCTTTTGTGCCCGTTTTGTGCCCGTCGTGCAGGTTCGCGAGCTTCGCGACGCCTTCGGCGAGATCGCGCGCGGAGACGATAGCGTAGCGCCGGTAGATGCTCTCCGTTTTGTGTCCGACGAGCTTCATAGCAACAGACCGCGATACGCCGGCGCGCTCAAGATTGCGAACGGCGGTGCGCCGGAAGTCATGCGGGATCGGTCGCACGCGCTTGGCCTTGCCTGTCGCCGGGTCAATCTCAAGGCGTGCGACCAGCCCCGGCCGAACGAGCACGCGCGTACCGTTTTCTTCGCGATACGCCGCACGCTCGCATGCGGACGACCATGCGCCGCGAAAGTCCTTGATGGGCTTCCCGTGACGGTTAAACACGAAAGGGGTGATATGCCCCGCAGCCTTGGACTCATCGCGTAGCGATTGCAGCAGGCGCGCCAGTTCCGGCAGCGCGTGAATAGGCCACTCGCGGCCGTCGCGGTTCTTCGTTGTGCCGACTTCCCGGCGAACTATGCCGGCGTGCAAATCGACCTGTTCCCATCGCAGCGACAACACTTCGTCGGTGATGCGCCAGCCGGTCAGATACGCGAAGATGATCGGCGAGCGGAGATAAGGCGGTAACTCGGCCACCAGCGCCCGAAAGTCGTCTTCCTCGAAGAATCCCTTGCGGGCGTTGTCCAAGCGGATCATTGGAAACGCTGGCTTGCCGTGTAGTCGCCCCGCTCGAATCGCGAGCGCGAAGCCGCGCTTCAAGGCGGCCAGTTCGTTCGAGATCGTCGCCTGCGCGGCTCCCTCGTCCATGCGCGCCGCTACGTACTTCGTGACGCGGTCCGCAGTGATGTCCACGGCTCGGACATCGCCGAACGCCTTGCGAAGTCGTGCGAACGACCTAGCCGCTCGCAGCCAAGAGCGGTTCGAGTTCAGCCGGTAATCGTTCTCGACCAGCTTCACCAAATCCTCAAACTCGACTCGCTCGGCGTCGGGAGCGTGGCGCCCCGATTGAATTTCGGACAAGCGGCGACGTAACAAGCGCGTTGCATGACCCGGCTTGTCTGACCTGCTGCTCTCACGGTAGACCTTTCCGCGCACTGAATACTTGATCCACCACGCCTTCCCCCGCTGATAGATAGAACCTTCGCCCCGCTCGCGCTTCGCTTTCACGGCAACCTCCTTGCCCGCCTTGGGCGGTAGAGAACCGCTCATGCTGCGCGCGCGCCGGTATGTCGCGCAAGCCAGTGATTCAATTTGTTCTCGTCGAACCGCAGCGCGCGGCGCCCAACGTGAACGGTGAAGGGAAATCGTTTCGCGTTTCGGTACAGCGTCTGCTTGGTCATTCCGAGTCGCGTTGCCGCTTCGTCAGCCGTGAGCAGGCGGCCGGTTGCCGGCGGGGCGGTTGCCGAACTCGGGCCGATTGCACCTAGCTGCTGCATGAGCCAATCACTTGGGACAGGAACAGCCGTGCCGGGCGGAAGCGACGCGGCCAGCGTCCAGATTGCCTTCGACAGACTCTCGGGTGCGGGCTGTTCGTTTCGTACCAGTTTCACGTCTTGTCATGTTTCCGGGTCGTCCCTGTGAAGAAAAGCGCGGAAGGCATTGACCGGACCGCGCCGTGGGAAAAAAAAACAACGATGTTGCGGGGTCTCACATCGTGCTTTGGTGCGGTAGCAACGCGGCGGTCAGGCCGTTTCACTTCTCGTCGTTCGTGCCCTTCCGGTGAAAGACGCCCTGCATCGTGGCGACGACATGTTCGGCAACTCAGGCGCCGTCTGCGGCGGGGCTTGGTAGTTAAGCACCCGCGCGGCCATGAGGGTCGCGGCAATCTCCATCGACATGGCGGGTACCGGCGTCCTCGTATCGGGCGCCGAATCGGTGGGCGTGTCAGGGTGGTCGTTCGCTTGCGTCATGTGTTTGTGTTTCCTCGTGGGTCCTCCCGTGATACAACAGTGATATTCGAGAACAGGCGGTCAAGCGGTGCGGCGACTAGCGACGTGACGCCTTTCGGCGGATTAGATCGCGTGCGCGTCGTGCGGCGCGTGCATTTTCGGCGAGGACTGTTGGCCGGCGGCGTGGATGCAAGCCCGGTATTGGACGCAAGTAGTAATCGCCCGCTTCGACGTGCGCGCAGTGCGCCACCCGGTGTAGGCTGTCATTGCTGACGCGGCCGTGGGTGTGAAGCTCGCCACATATCGGACACCAAAGCATCCAGCGCGGGTGACCGTCCCGCGACTGCTCGGCCCAAGCCGGCGCGCGGACGGCAACTCCTAGGCTACCGCTTGGACGAACAAAAATGTCAATGACATACAGCGCCTCGACGCTTGTAGGCGCGGCGCTCATAAGGCACCCGCTGATACGATTTTCAGGTCAGGTGTGCTTTCGGGAATGTCCGTTCCCATTGCATCACACTCCCACCCGTCTCGCGGGCTCCACTCAACTGGTCCGCCCAATCGACGCTCGAATTCCCGACGCATCTGCGGCAGTGCGGGGAATTGATACAGGCGAGGGCGGCAGCCGATTCGGTTGGCTTTGGCGGGGCGACACTCGCCAACGCCGTGTTGCTGCAAGAGCGTCGTCAGTGACTTTCGGCTTGGCAGTCGTCGAGCGCCGGCCGCCTTGCATGCTTCGGCGTAGCTCGCGTAGAGCATGTCCCGGTCAACGAGGACAGCGCCCTCACGTTCAGCGCCCGGCAACGCACCGCCTTCGTCGAGCAAACCGTGAAACCAACGCAGGTCCGGGGCGAGGGAGTGTAGCGCCTGCTCACTGTGTTCCGGCGTTACGAACGGACGGCGGATGAGGTTCCAATCGACCTCGACGTTCAGTAAGCAATTGAGGAATGCCGCACAGCCGCCCTCATCGAACATCTGTTGATGCACAGCCGCGAAATACTCCTCGCGGCCGGGCATGCCCGACGCATATTTGTCACTGACTTTCACCACTGTGTAACGCCGGTCGCCGGTTTCGACCGGAACGAAAGCCGCCTCGTTGCTCGATATGAGCAGACGAACGCAACTCTGCACGGCATAGGAATCCAAACCTTTGGGTTCAATTCTGAGGGTCAGCGTCGTTATCAAGTATTTTAGCAAACTTCTAACGCGCGGATCGCCGGCAAATATCGCTTCCTCAAGGTGGACGAGTACGGCGCCCTGAAGCGCAGCATTAAACGGCCCTGTGAGCTGTCGGTCGTTACCGATGCTCACGTAGAGCTGACCGAGAATGCGCGCCATGACTCGGCCCACGATGTCTTTCCCGGCGCCCTGCGGACCTAGTAGCGCGAGCACAGTCCCCGGTATTCTCTCAGGATGCTGTACCATCGCCGCAAGCCAATGCACGATCCACTGGAAGAGTGCTTCGTCGCCATTAGCCACGATCTCTCGCAAATGGCGCTCAAACAGAGTCCATAAGCCGTTCGCTGACGGCTTCAGCGCCAAGCCGGGAAAGGTATTGAAGGCCGGCAAGTCGTCGCCGTTTGGCACGAAGCTCAAGGGCGGCAGCGTCGGGTCAAACACCAGTTTGCTAATGGTCCGCCGCCCGGCCGAGGCCAGCCAAAGCGGAGCAAGCGGCTTCGGGGCATTCTCGCCGGGCACTAGCACTCTCGCATTGCCGACGAGCGTCCCCCACTTGTTTCGCTTCAAGATGACGTAGCCACTCGGCGTGATACAGAGAATGTCGCCGCTCAGAAGGACAGCAAAACGAGCGTTGAACGCGTCGAACCCTTCGCCCACCGAGGCATACGTGCGCGCCCACGGCGCTGTGACCGGGGCCGGCTCCGCCCCCTCGACCAAATCGAAGACATACCCCGCGTCATTGAAGCCATGCTGTCGTGCTAACTCCGCGAGATACGACCAGCCCACAGATGACTTGCCCGTCATGCGCCGGAAGTCTTCGCGCGCCAGCTCGGGCGGTGTGACGCCGCCGTCCCACTTCGCCGCCCACTCCACGAACAGCTCGCAGCCGTCTTCCTCGTTGTCCTGCCCTGCTGCGGCCTTGATGGCGTAGCCGACTTTGAGATAGTCGTCACGCCCCGGAAACTGAACGTCGAGATTCGGAATCGACGCGACACATTCCCGCAAAGCATCAAGGCTCGGCGCCAGCAACGCGCGCTGATCGCCTGCTGTGTGCGTGACTCGGCGGCCGTCGCCCTCACGCTCGATGGTGCCGACGCCGGCCTGCTCGACCAGCGTTTGCAGCGTATCGAGGAACGCACGCACGCGC